>NZ_FNNO01000040.1:0-1217 GCF_900106985.1 Hydrobacter penzbergensis
TTTTTATTTTATTGACTTACGATGGGATTGCTCAAACGAATACATTTCCGGCAAGTGGGAATGTAGGCATCGGTACAACGAATCCCGCAGTAAAATTGGATGTAGTTGGAGGCATCAGCATACAAAGCAATAATAATTTAACATGGGGTGGTTTGTATGGAGCTGGTATACCTACCATTTCTGCTGCTACTGGAACAGGATTATATTTTTACCCAACCGGAAGTACTTCCGGTTCTACATTTAGTTTGCAAAACACAGGAGCATCATTTTATACAGATTTGTCGGTACCTGGTAAAAACTTTTACTTTGGTACAAGTGCAAACCCTACAAGAAATCAATTGACTGCTGGCTTTTTCAGGCTAACGGCTTCTAATGATGTGAATACATTAGACATATCATCTACCAATACAGGAATCCTGTTCTCTACAAATTATTATAGTGGGGGCTCTGTTCAACCAATCACTATGCAGACATATGGAAGCAGTAATCAGCTTTGTTTATCCACTAATGGCAATATAGGCCTGGGAACTGCAAGTCCCGCAGTGAAATTAGATGTGCTTGGAGGAATTAATATCCAGAGCAATAATAACTTAACATGGGGAGGCTCATATGGAGCTGGTATACCTACCATTTCTGCGGCTACTGGAACCGGGCTATACTTCTACCCAACTGGAAGTACTTCCGGCTCTACATTGAGTTTGCAAAATAATGCCGCATCGTTTTACACAGATGTATCGGCACCTGGCAAAAATATTTATTTTGGTACAAATACAAATTCCACAAGAAATCAATTAAGTGCCGGCTTTTTCAGGTTAACAGCTCCTAACGACCTAAATACATTAGACATATCCTCTACTAATACAGGAATTCTGGTCTCTACAAATTACTTTGGAGGAGGCTCTGCTCAGCCAATAACTATGCAGACATTTGGAAATACAAATCAGTTTTATTTATCTGCAAATAGTAACATTGGTATTGGTACGTCTTCTCCGACTGAAAAACTTTCTGTTAATGGTAATATTCGAACACAGAAGATAATTGTTACCCAGACAGGATGGAGTGATTATGTTTTTGAGCCAGACTATCGATTAAGATCACTTGTTGATGTTGAAAAATTCATCAAGAAAAATAAGCACTTGCCGGATATTCCCACCGCAAATGAAGTGGAAAAAAAGGGAATTAGTGTGGGAGATAATCAAGCCTTGTTATTGAAAAAA